>NZ_CP094510.1:0-18407 GCF_056341085.1 Pseudonocardia sp. 2-7 | reverse complement strand
GTGGCGTTTCTGGCTGTGCGGTACCCGCCGGGCCCCTGTGAACCCCTGCACGGATCCGCCCACCCGCAGGCCTTGCGGTCACCTCAACAGCGAGCGGGTACCGAGCGCCCGTCGCAGGTAGTTCGGATGAGCTCGTGCCGTCTCTGGTGTGCTCGCCGGATCGGGTCGTGGTTCGCCTCGGACACGTCCTGGACGGGCGGGATGGTCCACGATGCGGCGGATGAGCAGCGACGTCGGGTGGGTCGAGCCGATGCTGGCGACCGCCGGTCGGCTTCCGGCCGGGCCGGACTGGGCGTATGAGGTCAAGTGGGACGGCATCCGGGCCACCGTCGCGGCCTCCCGGTCGGGTCTGCGGCTGCGCTCGCGCAACGGGTCCGACCTCACCGGCCGATACCCCGAGCTCCTCGCGCTGCAGCTGCCGGCCGGGTTGATGCTCGACGGCGAGATCGTCGCCCTTGACGAACACGGCCGCAGCGACTTCACGCTGCTCCAACAGCGGATGCAGCGCACCCAACCCAGCCCCGAGCTGCTGGCCAGCGTGCCGGTCACCCTCGTGGCGTTCGACGTCCTCCGCGCGGCCGGTGCGCTCCAGACCGGGCTGCCCTACCGCGACCGCCGTGCCCTGCTGGCCGACCTCGCCCTGCCCACCGGACCACGGATCTCGGTGCCCGGGAATTTCACCGACGTCGCACCGGATGACGTCCTGGCCGCGGTCGACACGCAAGGACTGGAGGGCGTCGTCGCCAAGCGCCTGGCATCGCGCTACGAGGCAGGGCGGCGTAGCCGCGCCTGGATCAAGCACGCCATCCGGCACATTCTCTAGGGTCCGAGCGATGTGCTCGCTACGTCGTGGCTGGTCACATCGGGAGCGGGCGACGCCCCGTTCTGCGACAGGCGTCGCATGCGGTTGTACGGAGCGGGAACGGAGCAGAGGAACAGCATGGCTCCGGGCGACGACGTCAAGACCAGGAACCGCGGGCCTCAGCAGCGATACGAGCGGGCCGTATGAGGCCGGTGCAGGACCTGCGGCGTGCAGTCAGTCCGTTGTCAGGTGGGTGGTCTGGCCGGACAGGCTGAGGTCGTATCCGCCGAGGGCATTGATCCGGGTTCGGAGATCAGCACGGGCAAGGGCGGCCACGAGAGGTTGGGCAGGCGGCAGCGACTCGGCGGGCAGCACGAGCTCGTAGGGCTCCCACGCGACATGCACGAAGTCCAGCCCGAGGTCGCGGGCTGCCGAGCGCAGCCCGAGCGCGGTGTCCGCGATGCCGGCGACGACGGCGAGGCCGCATTCGAAGTGAGAGGCCAGCTCCGGTCCTGCGATGTGTTCTGGGGATGTCCCTGCCTCGATCAGGAGCTGGTCGAGCAGCACCTTGGTACCTGCGCCGGTCTCGCGTCTGGCGATGCGCAGTCCACCTACGTCGTGCGCGGTGCGGATCCCGTCCGGGTTCCCGGGTGGCAGCAAAAACCCCTGTTCTCGTCGCCACAGGTGGATCAGGTGGGGATCACGGTGGCGCAGCAGCGCCCGACCGAAGTGCTCGTTGTAGACACCTGCGCGGTCGCGCAGGTGGATCGCCGCGCCGTCGGCGTCGCCGCGCTCGAGCGCGCGCAATGCGTGGAAGCTTCCGCGCACACCGCTGCCGGTCACCGCGTGCCCGACGGCATCGAGCAGGAATCGCAGCGCCGGGTCATCGCTGGCGGCCAGGCGGAACACCCGGTCGGAGTCGAGGAACCGAGCGGCGGCCACCCGGCCGGTGGGCGGCACTCGAGCCGGCCGCCGATCGGCGAGAACGATCACGTCGCCGTCGGCGAGGTGTCGGTAGGCCCGGGTCACGGTGCTTGCGGTGGTCCCGTGCTCGCGAGCGAGCTCTCGGACGCTGGGCAGCTCGGTACCTGACGCCAGGTCGCCGGAGTGGATGCGGCGGGCGATGCCGAGCGCGATGTCGCGATACCGCGTCACGGCACCACACGATAGCTGTGTGGGCTGTTCCGCTTCGTGGCAGAACAGATTGGCACAGTGATCATGATACGCAGGTTTGTTGGGCATAAACAGACTGTTGTTGCGGCGCCGAATGCACTGAACTGCTGCGTATGCGGTTGGTGATGGGTGGCCCGTGGGTCAGTGCCCGCGGCGGCACGAGGAGCATATGAGCAACGAACCCGCCTCCAGATCGGCCACGGCGTCTCACGGCGGCGGATGGCTGCGAGCAGCCCAGCGACGGGTGGAAGGTGATCGAACCATCGCGCACGTGGCCGGTGGGCCCGCGACCATGGTGCTGGCCTTCGTTTCCGGCGGTGCGGTCGGCGTGCTCGGGGGGATGATCGGCCTCGGCGGGGCCGAGTTCCGGCTTCCCCTGCTGATCGGGTTGTTCGGGTTCGCCGCGTTGTCCGCGGTCATCCTGAACAAGGCGATGAGCCTGGTGGTCGTGCTCACTGCGCTTCCCGCCCGGCTGGCCACCGTCGGGTTCAGCGAACTCAGCGCGCACTGGCTCATCGCGGCGAACCTGCTCGCCGGCAGCCTGCTCGGTGCGTGGGCCGGCGCGACCTGGGCGACCCGGATGCGCACGACCACGCTCTACCGCGTCCTCGCGGTGCTCATGGTCGCCATGGCCGCAGCGCTCGTGCTCACCCACCTCACCAGCCTGCCGGTGCTCGACATCCCCGCACCGCTGCTAGTCGTGACCGGGGTGGTGGCCGGGTTCGGTATCGGCGTCGTCGCCGCGATCATGGGCGTGGCCGGCGGCGAGCTGCTCATCCCCACCATCACCCTGCTCTATGCCGTCGACGTCAAGCTCGCCGGCAGTCTCTCGCTCGCGGTGTCACTGCCCACCATGCTGGTCGCCTTCGCCCGATACAGCCGCGACCAGAGCTTCCAGGTACTGCGCTGGAACCTGAGATTCACCGCCGTCATGATCGCCGGATCAGTCATCGGTGCGCTCGTCGGCGGTCTGCTCCTCGGAGCCGCCCCCGACCTCGTACTCGTCCCGATCCTCGCCGCGATCCTCCTGATCTCCGCGGTCAAACTCGCCCGGCACTGAGCTCGCCGACGACCGAGGTGGCCACGCTCAGGTCATGGTCTCCCAACGACGAGACTGGCCCGTGTCAGCGCCTCGTGTACGCACAGCTGGAGGCGTGGATGGATCCGGTCGGCTTCCCTCAAGCATCTGAAGGTTGTGTCCTAGCCCCAGGCACGGTGAGCCTCGCGCCTGGACCCTCCTGGCGCCTGCCCCGGGACACTGTCTGATCCGCGCCCTGCCCAGAGTGGCGGTGCAGCTGCGGTCGCGGCACCACGTCCAGCAGGTCGACCCAGCCTCGGTCACTCTTGTGGTCGGCGTCTTTCGAGGAGGACGGTGTCGCGCCAGTTGCCGTGGTGTTCTCCGATGCGTTCGCGGACGCCGAGGGTGCGGTAGCCGGCGGTGCGGTGCAGTGCGAGGCCGGCGCGGTTCTCGGGGAAGATCGTCGCCTGCAGGGTCCAGAGGCCGGCATCGTCCGCGGCGCATACTTGTTGGCGGATGAGCGCTCTGCCGACGCCGCGGCCGCGATGGTCTTCGGCCACATAGATTGCGGCGTCGGCGACGCCTCGGTAGATCGGCCGGGCCGACACGGCGCTGAGGGCGGTCCAGCCCACGACCCGGCCGTCGATCTCGGCGACCCATCGGTGCCCGTTCAGCCATGTGGTGTCGAGGACGGCGCGGTCGGGGACTTCGGTGTCGAAGGTGGCGTCTCCGGTGTCGATGCCCTCGCCGTAGATGCGCTGCACGGCGGTCCAGTCGTGCTCGGTCATCGCGTGCACGGTGACGTCGTCGGGGATGTCGTTAGGGCAGCAGGGGCGGGGGGCGAGCAGGCCCATGACGGCGTCGGCGGCGTGCGGGAGTCCGGCACAGCAGGTGGGATTGACGCTGACCTGGGTGGTGGTGCCTTCCTTGCGCAGCGCGACGAAGCCGGTCTCGGCGAGTTTGCGCAGGTGATGTGAGCAGGTGGCCTGGCTGATCCCGACCAGCTCGGCCAGGCGCCCGACCGGGACGGGCCGAGCAGCCGAGGCGATGGCGTGCAGCAGCCGGACGCGGACCGGCTCGGCCAGACACGCGAACCAGGACGCGTAGGTAGCGGCGTCGTCGTGGGGAAGCTGCACCGCCTGCGGGTCGGTCGCGAGCACGCTCATGCCCTCAGTATCGACCACGATCGATGGTTGCGTCCATCCATCCACGTCGATAGATTCCGAGAGAACGATCGATGAGTATCGATGGAGGCGTGATGGGTGTGAACGAGGGACTGCCGGTCGTGGTGATCGGGGCCGGGCCGGTGGGCTTGGCGGCCGCGGCCGAGCTCGCCGAGCGGGGGTTGGAGCCGCTCGTGCTCGAGGCTGGGCCGACGGCGGCGACATCGGTGCTGGGATGGGGGCATGTCCGGCTGTTCTCGCCGTGGGGGTGGCTGACCGACCCGGCAGCGGAGCGGCTGCTCGCCGGCGCCGGTTGGACGGTTCCGGACCCGCAGGCGTATCCGACTGGTGCCGAATGGGCCGCGGGCTATCTCGCGCCGCTGGCCGCGGCGCTGGGAGAGCGGGTGCGGGCCGGGGTGCGGGTGGTCGGCGTGACCCGTCGGGGGCGGGATCGGGTCGTCGACGCCGGTCGCGAGACCGAACCGCTGGTCGTGCACACCGATGCCGGTGAGCGGATCCCGGCGCGTGCGGTGATCGACGCGTCGGGCACCTGGACCTCGCCGAACCCGCTCGGGGGTGACGGCCTGCCCGCGACAGGGGAGGCGGCGGCGGGGGATCGGGTGCAGGCTGCGATCCCGAATCTGGCCGACCCGGTCGAGCGGGCCCGGTTCGGTGGGGGGCACGTGGCCGTGGTGGGTTCCGGGCATTCGGCGTTGACCGCGTTGGCCGGCCTTGCCGGTCTGGCGCGGGAGGTGCAGGGGACGCGGGTGAGCTGGTTGCTGCGCCGATCCGGGTTCGGGCAGGTCTTCGGCGGCGGGGAGGCCGACCAGCTCCCTGCTCGGGGCGCGCTGGGGTCGCGGGCGGCGGAGGCTGTCGACGCGGGTCTGGTGACACCGGTGTTCGGGTTCCGCACCGAGCGTGTCGACCCGGTGGCCGAGGGGCGGCTGAGGCTGGTCGCCGACGACGGACGCGAGGTGGACGACGTCGATGAAGTCCTGGTGCTGACCGGGTTCCGCCCCGATCTGAGCTGGCTCTCGGAGGTGCGTACCGAGCTGGATCCGGCGCTGCAGGCTCCGGTCCGGTTGGCGCCGTTGATCGACCCGAACGCGCACTCCTGCGGGACGGTGTACCCGCACGGTGCTGCGGAGTTGGCTCATCCGGAGCCGGGGTTCTACATGGCGGGGATGAAGAGCTACGGGCGGGCGCCGACGTTCCTGGCCCGCACCGGTTACGAGCAGGTCCGCTCGATCGCCGACGCGCTCGCTGGTGATCACGAGGCTGCCGCTCGGGTCGAGCTGGTGCTCAACGAGACCGGCGTCTGCGGCGGTGCCGGGCTGTTCGACTCCGACGAGTCGATCGCGGAGACCGAGACCGGCAGCGGGTGTTGCGGGTCCGCTGTACCGGCGTCGGTGCCGTCCTCGGCGGGCGCAGTGTCGTCGGCTGGCGCAGTGTCGTCGGCGTGAGCCCGGGGCGGGCCCGTCCCGCTCCCGCGGGTGGGGGGCGGGCCGACGTCGCGGGCGACGGGTTGTCCCGGCGCGGACGACAGCGAGTACTTCTGGTCCTGTGCCTGACCCAGATCACCAGCTGGGGGGTGCTCTACTACGCGTTCCCGGTGCTCGCGTCCTCGATCGCCGCCGACACCGGTTGGTCGGTGCCCGAGGTCACTGCCGCGTTCTCGGCGGGGCTGGTGGTCTCGGCGGTTGTCGGTCTCCCGGTCGGACGGGTGTTGGACCGGCACGGTCCGCGTTGGGTGATGACCGCGGGTTCGGTGATCGCAGTGCCGGCGACGCTGTTGATCGCCTTCGCAGGATCGTTGCCGGCGTTCGTGGCCGCGTGGCTGCTGGCCGGGGTCGCGCAGGCGGCGACGTTCTATCCGCCGGCGTTCGCGGCGCTGACACGGTGGTGGGGTGCCGACCGGGTCCGGGCGTTGACGGTGCTGACCCTGGTCGCCGGGCTGGCCAGCACCGTGTTCGCTCCGCTGAGTGCGGCCTTGCTGGATCCGCTGGGGTGGCGTGGCACCTACGTCGTGCTCGCCGTGGTGCTGGGCGCGATCACGGTCCCGGCCCACCTGGTCGGGCTGCGCGGACCGTGGCCGGACCCGGTGGCCGATCCCGTCCTCGGCGGTGGCGCCTCAGCCGTGGTCGACGACGACCCGGAGCGGATCCGGTGTAGCCGCGCGTTCGTGCTGTTGGTCGCGGTGGTCACTCTCGGCGGGTTCACCTCGTTCGCCGTCACTGTCAATCAGGTCCCGCTGCTGCTCGAGCGAGGGTTGTCGACCGAGGTCGCGGCGTGGGCACTGGGACTCGGTGGCCTGGGCCAGGTCCTGGGGCGCCTGGGCTACGCCCCACTGATCCGGCGCAGCTCCGTGCGTGGCCGCGTGGTGATCATCATGGGCGCTCTCGCGGCGACGTCCGCGCTGCTCGCCGTGCTGCCTGGGCCGGCCTGGGTGTTGATCGCTGCGGCGATGTTGGCGGGCGCGGCCCGGGGGGTGTTCACACTGCTGCAGGCCACGGCGCTGTCGGACCGGTGGCATCCCCGCGCCTACGGCAGACTGAACGGGATCGTGTCCGCACCGGTCATGATCGCGGTTGCGGTGTCGCCGTGGGCGGGCAGCGCGCTGGCCGAACCGTTGGGCAGCTACACGCCGGTGTTCCTGCTGCTCGCCGGCGCCGCGTCTCTCGCGATGCTGCTCGGCGTGTGGACCATCCCGGCCGCCGCGAACCCGGAGCCACCCTCGACCGGTGAGGGGAACCGATGAGCGCGGGTACTTGCACTGGAACCACCGCACACCGGAGAATAGACATATGTCTAATCAGCGAGCTGTGGAGGTCGTGGACTCGGCATGCGATTCGGTGCTGGTCGACCGGCCGCTCGACGAGGCACGGTCGGGTGAGCTGGCTCGGACGTTCAAGGCGATCGGGGATCCGGTTCGTCTGCGTCTGCTGTCGCTGATCGCCTCCCACGCCGGCGGCGAAGCTTGCGTGTGCGACGTGTCCGAGGTGTTCGACGTGTCCGGACCCACGATCTCGCACCACCTCAAGGTGCTGCGCGAGGCCGGTCTGATCACCGGCGAGCGGCGAGGGACCTGGGTCTACTACCGGGTGGTACCCCAGACCCTCGCTCGCCTGTCCGCGCTGCTCGCGCCGCAGCAGCGGGTCGACCGCGCGGCGGAGCCCGCCTCCGCCTGAGACGTTGATCGGTCGCGGCTGTCCGGCACCCTCCGGGCCCGATCCACAGAGGCGGCAGCCCCGCAGTGGCTCGCCATGCCCGCTCAGGGGTGATGCGTGCGCGCGGGCTTGGTGAAGCGGCGCGCCGCCGCCACCAGCCAGCCCACCGGCAAGCACAGCACGACCATTCCGGCGCCTTGTACGAGTCCACGATCCACTGTGAGCAGGCCGAATCCCAGCAGCATGGCAGCAGTGGCGACCAGGCAGCCCGACACGGCGAACGCGACCAGGTCACGGGGGCCGGAAGCCTGCCGCTCCCACGACCGGACGAACCCGGGATCCGAACGTCGAAGTTCCTTCTCGATCTCGATCAGCTCCGCCTCGGACGACATACGCCCCTCCACCACCTTGAATCGACAGGTTTCGATCCAGGTCATCGTGGACCTTATTTCGAAGAGCGTCAACTTAGGCAGCTGTCGAACCAACATCGAGGTCGACGTCGCTGGATCCCCCCACCCGCGGATACCCGTACTTGACGGCCGAGGCGCGGTGCCGGGTGGTGCTCGGGAGGAGCCGGGCGGGGTCACGCCGGTTCGGCCGGGTCACACCTGCCACGGGGTCGGAGCGCCATGGCCCTGCGTCGGACGATGTCCACGACGTGTCACGTGCAGTCGGTGTCGAGATCCTTGCACCGGGACGGTCGGCTGTGGTCGGTGCTGATGAGCTTGGGGTTGTCGGCGTGCTCCAGGCGCAGCAGCTGGTGGAACAGCCCGTCCAGGCTCAACGCGTCGTTGATCTGATCGACGAAGTCGGGTTCGAGCCGATACCAGCTCCAGGTGCCGCGCCGTTCACGCGACATCACGCCCGCGCGAACGAGGACCCGTAGATGGTGGCTCAGTGTGGACTGCGGCTGTGGGAAGACCTCGATCAGGTCGCAGAAACACAATTCGCCGCCGGGGGCCTGGCCTGCCAGCCCGACCAGCTGCAGCCGCAGCGGGTCGGCGAGCGCCTTGAACAACGATGCGGTCGCATCGGCAACGGTCTCGACCCGACCGACCGGGGTGTCGTGCGGATCGTTGTCGAGTGGCGCGTCCTGGTCCCCCATCGCCTGTCAGGATACTGCGATGCTCAGGAGTTCGGCGTCGCGGTCAGCTGATAGCCCAGACCGCGGACGGCCTCGATGCGGACCTCGGAGCGTGCTGCGGCCAGACGCCGCCGCAGCCGGGTGACGTGCACGCTCAGCGAGTTGTCCGAGCCGGTGCTCTGCTCGCCCCAGATCGCGGCGACCAGCTCGTGGCGGCTGATCACAGCGTCCGGGCGCGCGGCGAGGTAGCGGAGCACGAGATGCTCGCGCAGCGGCAGCCGGATCGACGTGTCGTCGAGCCAGATCCGGGGAGCGACGCTGTCGATCCGTAACCGACCCACCTCGATCGGCAGCGGACGAGCAGTCACCACGCGCGCGTTACCGAGCGCGGCACCGATCAACCCGAGCAGCGCCTCAGGGGCGAACGGACGGGCGGTGACGGTGGCGCCCAGCGCGACCGCCCGGGCGGCCAGGCCACCGTCGTCGTCCCCGCCGACGCCGACGATGATCCGCAGGTCGGGCTCGAGAGCGTGGAGCACGTCGAGGAACTCGCCGGGCGAGAGCCGACCGTCGGTTGCTGCGAGTACGACCGCGTCCGGGCAGGTGCGGCCCACGACCAACAGGGCTTCGGCGGTGTCGTGGACCGGGTGCAGGTCGAAGGGCTGCCCGGCCAACTCCCGTTGCATCGCTGTCGTCTCGACCGGCCGCGCGACGAACAGAACCACCGCCGGGCTCGCGTGGTCGTCGCCCCCGGCCAGGCAGGCGCGGCGGCGGATCTGTACGGGAGAGCGGCCGTCGGTCTCCCAGGCCTCGGTCATCATCGACGGAAGCCTCAGCCGAACTTGCCCGAGATGTAGTCCTCCGTACGGGAGTCGGTCGGGTCCTCGAAGATGGTGCGGGTCTGGTCGAACTCGACCAGCGTGCCCACCCGGTTGCCGTGATCGTCGGGCTGGGCGGTGAAGAACGCGGTGTTGTGCGAGACGCGGGCGGCCTGCTGCATGTTGTGGGTGACGATCACGATCGTGAAGTCCTCGACCAGCTCGCCCATCAGGTCCTCGATCTTCGAGGTCGCGATCGGGTCGAGCGCCGAGCAGGGCTCGTCCATCAGCAGGACGTCGGGTCGGGTGGCGATGGCCCGGGCGATGCACAGGCGCTGCTGCTGGCCACCGGAGAGGCCGTAGGCGTTCTGCTTGAGCTTGTCCTTGACCTCGTCCCAGAGCGCGGCGCCGCGCAGTGCCTGTTCGACGGTGTCGTCGAGGTCGCTCTTGGCGCCGGTGACGCGGGGGCCGTACGCGACGTTGTCATAGATCGACTTGGGGAACGGGTTGGGCTTCTGGAAGACCATGCCGATCCGGCGTCGGACCTCGATCTCGTCGACGCCGGGGGCGTAGATGTCGGTGCCGTGATAGGTCACCCGGCCCTCGACCCGGGCTCCGGGCACGAGGTCGTTCATCCGGTTGAGGCAGCGCAGGACCGTGGACTTGCCGCAACCCGACGGGCCGATCAGCGCGGTGATGCGGCGGTCGTCGAACTGCAGGTCGACTTCGCGCACGGCGAGAAAATCGCCGTAGTAGACGTGCAGATTCTCGGTCGTCATAGCCGCGCCGGCCGACGGCGGGCGCTCAGCTGTGTCATCGCCGACGGCGACGTGGACGCCCGGTGCCGGTGTGGAGTTGCCGGTCTGGTTGCTGTCCTGAGGGGCTCGGGTGTGGGGGGTGGTGCTCATGGGCTGGTCCCTTTCTGGGTTCACCATCGGCGGGCGAACCGGTTGCGCAGCATGATCGCGGTGCCGTTGAGCGCGAGCAGGATGACGATCAGCAGCAGGATCGCGGCGTAGGTCAGCGGGACGAACGCTTCGCGCGACTGGAGGGCGAAGTTGAAGATCTGGACGGGCATGACGGTGTAGCGGGAGAACAGCCCGTCGGGGGTGAAGGTGATGAAGGTCGTGGCGCCGACGAGGATCAGGGGTGCGGCTTCGCCGACTGCCCGTGACAGGGCCAGGATCGAGCCGGTCGCGATGCCGGGCACCGCTGCAGGGAGGAGCTGACGCCACACGGTCTGCCAGCGGGTCGCCCCGACTGCGAGCGAGCCGTCGCGGATCTCGCGCGGCACCGCACGCAGTGACTCGCGGGTGGCGATGATGACCACCGGCAGGATCAGCAGGGCCAGCGCGATCGAGCCCGACAGTGCCACGGCGCCGAGGTTCAACGGTGCGCGCACGACGAAGGCGAGCACCAGGATTCCGAAGATGATCGAGGGCACGGCCGCGAGGTTCTGCACGTTGAGCTCGATCGCCCGGTTGAACCAGCGCTGCGGGTCGGCGTACTCCTCCAGATAGATCGCCGCGGCGATCCCCAGCGGCAGCGCGATCAGCGCGGTGACACCGACGACCAGCAGTGTGCCCACGATGGCGGGCTGCACCCCGGCCGTGGACGGACGGATCGTGGAGGGCGCTTGGGTGAGCAGGTTCGCATCGAGGCGACTGATCCCGGACACGACGATGGTGAGCAGGACGTAGAGCAGGAACAACGCCGCGACCAGCAGACACGCCCACAGCACGCAGACGAACACCGTGGACGCCCCGTCGCGGCGTCGCCGGCCCGGGGTGAGGGTGGGGCCGGTCGCGGCGCGGGCCGGTAACTCGGTGGAGGTCATCAGTACACCTGCCGGAATCGGCGGACCAGCCGGATGCTGATCAGGTTGATCACCAGGGTGATCGCGAACAGCAGCGCTCCCACGGCGAACAGGGAGTAGTAGACCGGGCTGCCCTGTGGTGCATCGCCGCTGGCGATCTGGGCGATGAACGCGGTCATGGTCTGGGCCTCCTCGCGGGGGTCGCCGGTGAGGCGGGCGAGGTTGCCGCCGGCGACGGCGAGGATCATCGTCTCGCCGACCGCGCGCGAGAGCCCCAGCACGACGGCGGCGATGATCCCCGACAGTGCCGCGGGGAACACCACGCTCAACGTGGTGATCCGCCGGTTCGCGCCGAGCGCGTAAGAGCCGGCGCGCAGCGCCTGGGGCACCGCGGACATGGCGTCCTCGGACAACGACGCGACCGTCGGGACGATCATGAACCCCATGACGATCCCGGCGACGAGCAGGTTATAGATGTTCGGGATGCCCAGCAGCGGCTGCAGAACCGGTGTGATCGCGGTCAGGGCGAGGAACCCATAGACGACCGTCGGGATCCCTGCCAACAGCTCCAGGATCGGCTTGACGACCTTGCGGACTCTCGTGGTCGCGTACTCGGACAGGAACATGGCGATACCCAGACCCACCGGGATCGCCACGGCCAGCGCGATACCGGTGGCCATGAAGGTCGCCGATACCAGGGGCAGAACGCCCCAGTCCTTGTCCCAGGAGTACTTGTCGCCGAACGAGGCGGTCCAGGTGGTGCCGGTGAGGAACTCGATCGGACTGACGTTGGCGAAGAAGGTGAACAGCGGGACTACGAGGGCAACAATGATACCGACGGTCACCAGAACCGAGACTCCGGCCGCGGCGGCCAGCAGACCCTCGATGAGCTTCTCGCCGATCCGGGGTGAACGGGGGGTCAGGTCACGGCCGGGGCCGCCCGCGCGCGAGGGCGGGCGGCCGGCGGTGGTCACCGCCATCGGTTCAGCCTCCGGCCTGCTGGCGGAGCTGGTCCAGCTTGGCGGTGGAGTCCTGCTTCTGCTGGTCGGTCATCGGCACGAACTGCGCTGCCTGCACGATCTCGTCGTTGCGCTGGAGATAGAACTCCAGGAACGACTGCACCTGGGGCTTACGCAGCCCGGCATCCGAGGCGTAGATGAACAGCGGGCGCCCCAGCGGGGTGTAGGTCCCGTCCTGCACGGTCTGCGCCGACGGGGCGACGCAGCCCTGCCCGCCGTCGACCTGCATCGCCTTGAGCCGCTGCTGGTTCTCCTCGAAGTAGGAGAAGCCGAAGTAGCCCAGCGCACCGGGCGCGCCGGTGACGCCCTGCACGGTCACGTTGTCGTTCTCCGACGGGCTGTAGTCGGTCCGCGACGAGCCCTCCTCCCCGACGATCTCGTCGGTGAAGTAGTCGAAGGTCCCCGAGTCCGCGCCCGCGCCGAACAGACCGAGCGGCTCGGCCGGGAACGACGGGTCGACCTGGTTCCACGACCTGACCTGCGAGCCGGGTGCCCACATCGTCCGCAACTGCTCCACGGTCAGGCAGTTCGCCCACGTGTTCGCGGGGTTCACCACCACCGTCAGTGCGTCGTTGGCGACCTGCAGCTCCTCGAAGGCGATCCCGTTGGCCTGGCACTGCTGGCGCTCGCTGTCGGAGATCGGGCGCGAGGCGTTGGAGATGTCGGTCTCGCCGTTGCAGAACTTCTGGAACCCGCCGCCGGTCCCCGAGGTCCCGACGGTCACGTTCACATCGGGGTTCTCGCCCTGGTAGAGCTCTGCCGCCGCAGAGGACAGGGGCTCCACCGTGGAGGATCCGTCGATCAGCACCGGCCCGGCGACCTGTCCACCACCCTGGCCCTGCTGTTGGCCACCACCGCCGCACGCCACCAGCGTGACGCTCGCGGCGATCGCGACCAGGGCAGCGGATGCCCGGTGCATGTGTCGAACTCTCACGTGAACTCGGCCTCTCTCGTCGGGGTCGAGACGACAGCCCGCACACGTGAGCTACCGCCGAAGACGCCTGGATCGAACAATGTCGATATGAACGAGGCCTGAACACGGGCCGAATTCGGAGTCTTGGATCCAGAAAGTTCGATGGAGCTGGCAGGGCGACGGGACGCAGCGACCCCTGTGCCCCGGCCCGCGGGGAGGCTGGACGAGCGACTCGGGCGATGGGGTCGCGGCACGCGACGGTCTGGAGTCGATCCGCCGAGGTCTCGCCCAGCCAGTGCTTGCTCATCGATTCGATGGCTGTCAAGATAGACGCATGTCGAATCACGATGTGCCTGGTTCAGCACCGCGGTGCTGGAGCAGGCTTGTGGGCGAACCGCTACCGGTCGAGCACGCCGCCGAACTCGCTCAGACGTTCAAAGCACTGGGCGACCCAGCTCGACTGCGGCTGCTGTCGTTGATCGCCTCACACACCGATGGAGAGGCCTGCGTCTGCGACCTGAGCGAGGAGTTCGAACTGTCCGGTCCCACCATCTCGCACCACCTCAGGATCCTGCGCGAAGCCGGCCTCGTCACCGGTGAGCGGCGCGGTACCTGGATCCACTACCGAGCCGTCCCGGCACGCCTGGAACGGCTCTCCGATCTGTTGACCCCGACCCTGATCACGGCGGAGGCCGTCGCACCATGAGCACGGAGAACACCACAGGCGCTGCCCAACAGGCCGCGAACGACCCGGCCGAGGCCGGCGTCGTCGCCCGCCTGTCCACCCTCGACCGGTTCCTTCCGGTCTGGATCATCGTCGCCATGGTCGCCGGGCTCCTGCTCGGCCGCCTGGTCCCCGGCCTCGCCCCCGCGCTGGACGCACTGGCCGTCGACGGCGTCTCGCTGCCGATCGCGCTCGGCCTGCTGATCATGATGTACCCGGTCCTGGCCAAGGTCCGCTACGACCGTCTCGACACCGTCACCGGCGACCGCCGGCTGCTCATCACCTCGCTGGTGCTGAACTGGGTACTGGGCCCGGCGCTGATGTTCGCCCTGGCGTGGCTGATGCTGCCCGACCTGCCCGAGTACCGGACAGGTCTGATCATCGTCGGTCTCGCCCGGTGTATCGCCATGGTGATCATCTGGAACGACCTCGCCTGCGGGGACCGCGAAGCCGCCGCCGTGCTGGTCGCGCTGAACTCGGTGTTCCAGGTCGTCATGTTCGGCCTGCTCGGCTGGTTCTATCTGTCCGTGCTGCCCGGCTGGCTCGGGCTTCCGGTCACCGATCTCGCGTTCTCCACCTGGGACATCGTCAAGTCGGTGCTGGTGTTCCTCGGCATCCCGCTGCTCGCCGGCTACCTGACCCGCCGCTTCGGCGAACGCGCGAAGGGCCGCACCTGGTACGAGGAGAAGTTCATCCCGCGGATCGGGCCGTTCGCGCTCTACGGGCTGCTGTTCACCATCGTGCTGCTGTTCGCGCTGCAGGGCGAGGCCATCACCTCCCAGCCCCTCGACGTGGTCCGGATCGCGCTGCCGCTGCTGGCCTACTTCGCCCTGATGTGGGCCGGGTCCTACGCCCTGGGCCGCGCGGTCGGCATGGGCTACGAGCGCACGACGACGCTGGCGTTCACTGCGGCGGGCAACAACTTCGAGCTCGCCATCGCCGTGGCGATCGGCACGTTCGGCGTCACCTCCGGGCAGGCGCTGGCCGGGGTCGTCGGGCCGCTGATCGAGGTCCCGGTCCTGGTCGGCCTGGTCTATGTCTCCCTGTGGCTGCGCCGGCGCCTGTTTCAGAGCACCAAGGCCGCAGCGCACACCGCGGTGCCCCCACGGCCGACTCCGCCCCGCACGTAGTGGCCGTGACATGGACGAGCGCTCCGCGTCTGCGCACAACGACCCCGGCCCCGCCGTCGCCGACATCCTCACCCGACGCCCGAGCAGCGGCCGGGACCTGGAGAGCTTCGCGGTGCACAGCCCGAACCCCCGGATTCACCGCGGCGTCGACGAACTGTGCCGCCGATTCCAGGGGGTGTTCGGCCGCGAGACGATCGAGGCCGTTGTCCTCGACATCTTCACCGAGCTCGCCCTCACCGCCCGCATCACCACCCACCTGCCCGTCCTGGCGACCCGCTACGCCCTCGAGCGGCTCGACGCCGCCGTCGCCGAGCAAGGAGTTCCCGTGACAAGCGCCCCCGCGGTCCCCGAAGTGCTGTTCGTCTGCGTCCACAACGCCGGTCGCAGTCAGATGGCCGCCGCTCTGCTCGCCCACCACGCACGCGGCACCGTCACGGTCCGCTCCGCAGGCTCGGAACCGGCCGACTCGATCAACCCAGCCGTCCGACAGGTCATGGCCGAGATCGGGCTCGCCCTCGACACCGAGTTCCCCAAGCGGCTGACCACCGACGCCGTCGAAGCAGCCGACGTGGTCATCACCATGGGCTGTGGCGACGCCTGCCCGGTCTTCCCCGGCAAGCGCTATCTCGACTGGGAACTCACCGACCCCGCGGGCAAACCCGCCGAAGAGATCCGGCCGATCCGCGACGACATCGACGACCGCGTCCGTGCGCTGCTCGCCGAGCTGACCGGCACCCCCACCCAGGCGGCCACGTCGTGACCGACACGCCCTCGGTGCTGTTCGTGTGTGTGCGCAACGGCGGCAAGTCCCAGATGGCTGCCGGCCTGATGCGTGCCCAGGCCGGTGACCGTGTCCGCGTCCACTCCGCCGGCACCGCTCCCGGTGAGAAGGTCAATGCCCTGTCCACGCAGGTCCTCGCGGAAGTCGGCGCGGACATGAGCGGGCAGACCCCGACCGCGATCGACCCCGAACTGCTCAAGCACGTCGACCTGGTGGTGACCCTCGGATCCGAGGCCCACATCGACGGCGGCGACACCGAGGTCCGCAACTGGGACACCGATGAGCCCTCCCAGCGCGGTATCGAAGGGATCGAACGCATGCGCCTGGTCCGAGACGACATCGCCGCCCGCGTCGAGTCTCTCCTCACCGAACTCGTTGGGCCCTATCGAGCCCGATGACCGAGCACGGCACCTCCACCGGTCGTGCCCCGAACGACCTGCCCGTCGTCGTCATCGGCGGCGGGCAGGCCGGGCTCGCCGCTGGCTACTACCTGCGACGCGCGGGCGCCCGATTCGTCATCCTCGACGCTCAGACTGGTCCCGGAGGCGCCTGGCGCCACGGCTGGGACTCGCTGCGGCTGTTCTCACCCGCCACCCACAGCACTCTGCCCGGCTGGCCCATGCCCGCCCAACCCGGCGAACCGTTCCCCACCGCCGGGCACGTCCGCGATTACCTGACCCGCTACGAACAGCGCTATGACCTCGACGTCCAACGCCCCGTCGAGGTCACCGCAGTGCACGCCCACGACGACCGTCTCGTGGTCAGCGGCCCCAAGGGCCAATGGGACGCGTCCGCGGTCATCAGCGCCACCGGAACCTGGCGCCGCCCCCACGTTCCTGACCTGCCTGACCGCAGCACATTCACCGGCCGCCAACTACACGCCGTCGGCTACCACCACGCCGAGCCCTTCCGTGGCCAGCAGGTTGGTGTCGTCGGCGCCGCGAACTCCGCAGCCCAGATCCTGGCCGAAGTCTCCACCGTCGCCACCACCCACTGGTTCACCCTCGCCGAACCCCGCTACCTACCCGACGACGTCGACGGTCGCGTCCTGTTCGACCTCGCCAGCCAGCGCGAAATCACCCGACGCCAAGGACTACCCGACCACGGCGGAATCGCCGCCCTCGGCGACATCGTCATGGTCCCCATCGTCCAGGACGCCCGCGCCCGTGGCGCACTGCACGCACTACCGATGTTCGACCGCATGACACCTACCGGAGTGGTGTGGGACGACGGCAGCAGGACAGAACTCGACGTCATCATCTGGTGCACCGGATTCCGCCCCGACCTCGCCCACCTCGCACCACTCGGGCTGCCCCTGGACGCTCGGAGCCTCCCGAGAACTACGAACGACACCCAGAGCCTCGACGAGCCGCGACTGCATCTCCTCGGCTACGGCGACTGGACCGGGTCCGCCTCCGCCACCCTCGTCGGAGCCGGCCGCACTGCGCGCCAGTGCGTCGAGCGAATCATCGGGAGACCAGCGCGTCGGCCGAGAGCCGCCGCGCATCAGCACGCCCTGTGACCCTGTGGCTCCGCCTCAGGACGAGTCCGGCTCCTCTGACGGTGGTCGCGGTGCGTTGTTGAGTTCCGCGACCAGGCGGCGGTTCACCGCTCGAGCAGCGTCGAGCTCGTCGGTGCGCTCGCGCAGCGCCACGACCAGATCGGCCACGCGCTGGACCAGCGCGTCCCGTTCACGCTCGACCGCCTCTATATCCGGGCCAGCGCCGAGTCCGGAGACCTGCCAGATCTGGTGACCCAGCTGTCGAGACAAGCGCGCCTCCAGCTCACGTACCCGCACACCGGCCCGTCGTGCACGATCCTGGCAGTGAGCGAGATCGGCCCGCAGAGACGCCTCGGTGACCCGGTCGGCAGGGCTCTGGCCAGGCTCGGGACCACGGGTGCTGATCTCACGAAGCAGCTGAACAAGATCGGGATGACGGTAGACGTAGCTTCGGTGCACCCCGGCTCTACGGGCGATCGCAGAGACCGACGCGTCGAGCTGGCCCTCGGCCGCTTGGGCGATCACCGAGGCCACGCGCCGATGCCGCCGCTGCGCCGCGTCGCCCGGGCGCGCTGGAAGTCCGACTGAGCTTTCAGTCGCCATGGCTTATTCCCGCGAGCGAAGTCTGGCTGTGGCGGATGGTCGGCATCCCGAGACCGACAGTGGCACCGCGGGCCCGCCGCACGACGGTGACCGCATCGCGTAGCGCTGCCTGTTCGCGCTCACCGAGATCGCCGAGCTGGTGGGTGATCTGGCTGATGAGGGCGCGGATCCTGGTGATCTCGGCATCTGAGGGGGTCGCCTCGCTGATGGCCCAGCTGTCGGCACTCGTCAAGCACGCGAGTCGCTCGCGGTTGCGCAGCAGATCGGCCAGGTAGGCCTCGAGGTCGGGGAGGTAGGAGGCGTCGGTGCGGAAGTGGTCGCAGCCCACGCAGCGGAACCGGACGGGGCAGTCGTCGCCGCCGGCGGCGACATTGGTCGGTTCAGTGCAGATGCCATACGGCACGGCGACCTCGCCGACGGCGCGCCGAGCGCGTTCGGACTCGAGTAGCGCGCTGGCGTGGTGCCAGGTGCGGTGTCCGTGGCGGTCGAATTGCAGGGCGGTGACGCGGTCGACGGCGTCTCGGCGACGAGTCTCGGAGACGCGGTAGTAGCCCTGGGTGGTGGCCATGCTGGTGTGGTCCATCAGCTCGCACAGCACGTCGACGGCGATACCGGCGTCGGCGTGGCGTTGAGCGTAGGTGTGGCGCCAGGAGTAGGGCTGGATCCGCTCGCGCGGGAACGGCAGCGCCCGGGTT
>NZ_CP094509.1:0-26268 GCF_056341085.1 Pseudonocardia sp. 2-7 | reverse complement strand
GCGCTCACCGATGGGGAGCTGTACCAGCGCACCGAGCGGTGGGCGCGGGAGCAGGCCGTCGCGCCGGAGTTCGTCGCGGACAAGATGCGGGAGGCGTACCGGGCCGCGCACGAGCAGCGGGTGCGGGTCAGCGCGCGGACCGCCGAGATCGGCGCCGCAGGCGATGGTGACCCCGACCTGCCCCGGAAGATCGAGGAGCGTGCCTCGCTCCGTCGGATGATGCAGTGGCAGCAGCAGCGGGCCGCCGACCTCGAGAACAGCCACGCGCACCGGTCGAAGTGGGCCGAGGCGCACCGCGACGTCGCCGAGGATGCGCGGCTC
Source organism: Pseudonocardia sp. 2-7 (assembly GCF_056341085.1). Classification (NCBI taxonomy): domain Bacteria; kingdom Bacillati; phylum Actinomycetota; class Actinomycetes; order Pseudonocardiales; family Pseudonocardiaceae; genus Pseudonocardia; species Pseudonocardia sp. 2-7. Next base: position 25,947 of record NZ_CP094509.1, on the reverse strand, counting down.
GCCGCCGAGGAGCTGGCCCGGCGGAACCGGGCGGCCGACCGCGCCGGCGCGGTCACGCCGGATCCGCGCAAGGTCGGGCCGGACGCCGCGCCCGGCCGTGGGCAGGAGCCGTCCGTGCGGCGGCCGGCCCCAGCCGATCACCGGGACGTCGAGGGCCGGGACGTCGAGGGCCGGTCGAGCGGAGCGGCGCGGCGGGCGGTGCCGACCACGGCCGAGGCGATCGAGACGCTCCGGACGGCCCGGCAGACGTCCGACGAGCGGCGTGCCTACCAGCGCGGCCACGACGCCGCGCAGGACACCGCACGCACGCAGGGGGCCGCCGCCGCGGCGGAAGCGGAGCGGCAGCAGCGCACAGCCGGGTACGACCATGTCCGCACCCAGCGTGAGACCGCCACGGTCGAGCGCGGCGCCGAGCAGGACGGGCCCACGATCGAGATGTGACCGGCCGGGCCCCCTACTGGGGCGGGTCGGTTGTGGTGGCCGTGTGCCGGGCGATGAGCGCGGCCTCCTGGTCGAGCGCTGCGAGCAGCTCCGGGCTCGGCTGTTCCCAGGTGGTGCGCGGTCCCCACGGGGACCGGCACACCTCGTGCTCCTGCCCGGTGATCCGCTCGTGCATCGGCGGGTCGAGGATCTCGAAGTCGTACCCGCCCGGGGGCGGACCCCACCGGCACCCGAACCGGTCCTCCGTCCGCCCCTGCAACACCTGGTCGTACAGCGGGAGGACAGCGCGGATGCCGCGGCGCAGGCGGTGCACGTCGACCGGGAGGCGGCGACCGTCCCGCACCGACACACCGGTCCGGCCGACATAGAGGTGATGGTGGACCCGGACCCGGTCCGGGTCCCCGTTCATGGTGGCCTCACCGTGGGCGGTGAGGTCGAGGCGGGCCGGGACCGGGGCCCCGTGCTCGTCGAGGACGAACCCGCCGAGCCGCTGCACCTGCTGCACGGTGCGGGCGATCGCGTCGTCGTAGACCCGCAGGCAGGCCGCTGCGTCGATGCCGCGGCCGGTGCGGAACAGGTCGTCGACGAACGCGGAGAACGACAGCGGGGCGCGGAACTGCACGTCGAGCGCGTCCGCGGGTGGTGCGTCGGCGGGGTCGTCCGGGTCGAACAGACGGCCGGGTTCGAGCCAGGTCTCCCCGATTCGTCCGAGGTCAGCCATCGTGTCCGCCTCCTAGGCGCGTCGCCGGTCGCAGGGTAGAGGACCCCACCGACAACTCACCCCGGTCTCCGGCACCGCACAGCGCGGCGCTACATGCGGTAACGGTCCGAGAGGCTCGGGCCCGGCGGTATCCAACTCGTATCCACGACAGGTTCGATCCCGAGGTGACGGGCATGTTCCTCCACCGCCGCCGGGTCCGGGATCCAGTCCGCCTCGATCGTGTCGACACACAGCGGGCAGACCGGAGCGCAGGCGACTCCGCACCGGGTGTCGATCGCGTACCGGGCCATTTCCGGGTCCTGCTCCGCACATCCGGCGCACTTCACGTACCGAGGCAGCGGAGGGCATCCGCTGGTGTCATACGGCGTCTTGTCCATCGTCTTGACCTCCCCGCGCGGCGCGTGCCGCGCTCGGCTTTCCGGCCTCATATGCAGTAGTGCAGTGTTGCCGTAACTCCGTCTTGCAGTAATGCAGTAACACCGTAGCTACTGTCTGCCGTAGCCGGTGGGATCCTCGGCGATCCGGTCCCGGACAGCGTCGGCGAGCCCTGAGTTTGCGTCCAGCTCGGCGAGCAGGGCCCGGACCACGACCGCGCCAGGCAGGTCCGCGGCCATGCCCAGGGACTCCCGGAGAGCGTTTCGCCGGGCCCGGAGCCGCTCGTGAGCCAGTGGGGACAGATCCACCGTCATCCGTACCGGCTTCGTCCGCGGCGCGATGCTGGCAGGGCGCCCCGGGCGAGCTGCCGCCCGGGGCGGCGGAGCCTGATCGTGGGGCGGGGAGAGCGGTCCCGGGTCTCGCTGGGCCTCGCCCGGGTCGGCGGCCGGTGTGCGGTTCGCCGCGCGGGCTGCACGTGCCCGCAGGTCGTCGCGTCGGGTCACCAGCCACCCCGCCCGGCGATCTCGGCGGCGGCGTCCACCACGGCGGTGTCCTCGGCCCGCAGCGTCACCGGCCCGCCGATGGCCTGGGCGTAGCGCTCGGCCATCGGGATCACCGCCCGGCAGGAGTAGCGCCGCGACTCGTCCAGCATCTCCCGGTAGACCGCCGCGCTGGTGGTGCCCGTCCGAACTCGGTTCCACAGCACCGACACCACCGCCGGGCGGGCGCGCAGCGGCTCCACCTCGTCCAGCGCGTCCCACACCGTCGGCAGGACGTCCCACTCCGACGAGGTGGGGGCGAGGGTCACCACCACGTCGGTCGCGGCGCGCATCGCCGAGTAGACGATGCCGCGCTGAAGCTCCAGCGGCGGGGTGTCCACGACGGCGACGTCGTAGCGGTCCGGCGACACGATCCCGGGCAGGTCAGCGTGCAGCTTGTTGGTGGCCAGCCCGACCACGGGGATGGACCATTCTGCGTCCTGCGCCCAGCGGGTCAGCGTGCCTTGCGGGTCGGCATCCACCGCGATCACGCGGCGGCCGGCCCCGGCCCATGCGTGCGCGAGAAGGCCGGTGCTCGTGGACTTCCCGCTACCGCCCTTCAAGTTCGTGACAGTGACCACGCGCAGGCCGGGCCCGGGAGAAGGGGGTGAAGGAGCCATGCGGCGAGCGTACGTACTGCGGTACGGCGTGCAGTACTGCCGTAGCTACTGCGGGGAAGCGACACACCCGCGCCCCTGCCGGGGCGTGCCTCCGGCGGCCCCTCCGGGGAGGGCCTCAGCTCCAGGATGAGGGGGAAGGGCGTGGGTCATCCCGCCACGACGGCGCCCCAAGGGACAACCAGGTCAGGGGTTCCACGTCAACCGGAAAGGCGTGGTTGACGTGGAACCCCTGACCTGGTCGGGCAGAGCCCGCCGACGCGACGGGATGACCCACAGACACCCGAGCGGGGCGGGCGCCCCCAACCGCAGACCGATCAGCCGGCCTCACGCGCCCGGCGCTCCGCAACGTCCTGGTCGACAGCCCGTCGCCAGAACGGAGCCCAGTGGTCCGGGTGGATCGGATCCCACACCACCTGGATAGTGTCCGATCCGTGCCGGTCCTTGCCCGGCGCTTTCCGGGTGACCTTCCCGGTCAGGGGCCGCCCATCGTCGGTAACCAAGGGGCGGCCGGCGGCGTCCGCACCGTCATGCCGTCCCGGTTCACAGTTCCACTCAAGCCCCGATCGTTCGTTCAGCTGTCGCCGCGAGCCGGCGAGTGGCTCCTCCCCGAGGATCAGTCCTTGGGTGTGCGGCAGCCACCGGTCATGCCAGTCCGCGGAAGCCGCCGCCGACGCGGCCGGGCCGGTGTGCGCGGCCAGGTAGGCGGTGTGCAGAGCGGAGAGTCGACGGACCACGGGCCGGTGCAGCGCCCAGCAGTCGGGCAGGTGACCCCGCCGCCAGTCGTACCAGGGGCCGAGGACGTCGGCGACCCACGCGGCAAGCCGGGTCCACTCCTCCACCGCCTGGTCGGCGGTCAGGTTCTCCCACACGACCCCTCGGACCGGTCCGTCATCGCTGCCGCTCGTGGTGCCGCCCGCACCTGCGGTGTGCCCGCGCAGCTCGGCGACCTGCTCGGCGAGCGTGTCCAGCCGCGGCCACATCTGCGCGAGCAGATCCGTGGACTCGGTCACCGTCTCCCCCAGCCGGTCGAGGACGTCGCCCTGGGCCGTGGCCCGACGGTCCACGTCGGCGAGGAGGTCGGCGAGAACCTCGTACCGGGTGTTATCAGCTGCGGTCACGGGTGTCGGCCTCCGATCCGAATCGCGTGTCGAGGATGCCGTACGACGCGGCCAGGAACCGGGACGCCGGCCCGACCGGGAACGACAGCGCGGCCGGGCCGTCCTCGCCCATCAAGCGCAGCACCCGGGCGGGCGGGCCATCGGCCACCGGGTCGAGCCGGGCCACGATCAGACGACCGGCACCGTCGGTCCCGGCGCCCCCGGCCCGTCGGGCGAGCCCGGCCGCGAACAGCTCCCGCGGCAGCACCCACACTGCGCCGTCGACGGCGAGCCGGACCCGGTCCGGGGTGCGGGCAGACCAGCGCAGCAGCAGCGACGCCCACGGCTCCCGGCGCCGGTACCGGTGCCCGAGCCGCGCAGAGAGCGTCTCCTGGATCGTCGCGACCGTCGGGCCGCCGGTACCGGGGTCGATCCTGTACCGGATCCTCACGCCGTCGTGTCCCGGTCGAGGCCGAGCGCGATCCGGCGGGTTCGGACCAGCTCGTACCCGGGGGTGTACCGGACCACCGCCGGGCGCGGCGCGAGCCCGAGCACGTAGGCGTGGTGGCGCGGCATCCGAGAGATCACGTCACCCTCCACCAGCAGCTCCCGGGGTCGCGTCACCGACACCGACCGGGACCGGCGGCCCCCCTCCCCCTCGGAGGCGCCCTCCGTGTCGAGCCGCACCCGCCGTTTCCCGCCCAGGTGCGCGAGGTCGTCCAGATCGTCGGTGCCGGACACTCCGGGCAGGATCACTTTCACCGGAAGGTTCTGCCAGATCACGTCTCCGGCGTCGCGACCCCACCGGGTCGAGAGCTGCGCGAGCGACTGGAAGATCGCGACGACGGTGATGCCCCAGCCGCGCGAGTCCGCCGCCCACCGGTCCAGCGGCACCGGGGTCAAGTTCGCGACCTCATCGAGCAGGAACGCGCACGTCGTCGGCAGCATCCCGCCTGCCTCGGCGGCCGCGCGCTGCGCCTCGGCGAAGACCGCTTCGACCAGGGCGGTGAACAGCGGTGCTACCCGGTTGTCGTTCGCACCGCCGACCAGGTACAGCGTCCCGTGCTCGGCGAGGAACTCCCCCAGGTCGAGGGTGTCGCCATCAGTGGCGGTGCACGCGGCCGCGATCGTCGGGGACTGCATGAACGCGAGCGCCGCGTGCACGTTGGTCATCACCGTCGCCGCAGTCTTCTCGTTCTGGGTCAGCGCGGTGCGCAGCATGTCCGGGAGCGTGGCGTCCACCGCTGCCGACCCGGCCTGGACTGCACGGGCCAGGATCTCGACCGGCACCGGAACGTTGCCGCGCGGCTCGTAACGGGTGTTGACCCACGAGACCACCGTGTCCATCCGGCGGCCGGCGATCGCTGCGGCCATCAGGCAACCCCGCAGGATCAGCTCGGCCTGCCCAGACCAGTACGAGGCGTTCTCCACCCCGTTGACCCCGCCGGAGCCCCGCACCAGCGCCGCAGCGCGAGCCGAGGCGACAGCGCTGTCCTCGCACCCCGCCACTGGGTCCCACCGGAATGTCGAGCTGAGACCGGCCAGGGCCTCGGGGTTGAAGACCGCGACCGGTCCGCGGGTGGTCCGCCGTAGCGCCATCGTCGCCCGGGCGAGCTCCGGTTTGGTCGAGGTCACCACAGCCGCACCGGGAGCATCGAGAACCAGGCGGGTCAGATACTGGCTCTTGCCCGAGCCCTGCGGGCCGAGGATTCCGACCCCCCGGGTCCACGGCGCGTACACCCGCTTCCGCCGCAGGTGGACCGGTCCGGACACGAGCCGGCCGGCCTCCCACCCGGACAGGTGTAGCGGCGCCGCGAATGCGTCTCGATCCCGGAAGATCCCGGACGCGATCAGCCGGACGCCCCGCGCACCCGCTGCGTCCCGGAGGTCGCGGCCGGACAGCCACCCGTCCTGACCGCCCAGCTCGCGCCGGAACGCGCGGATGGGGTGGAAGTGCCACCGGTGGTGCACCAGGGCGGCGGCGGCCGCGAGGGAGCCACCAGCGCCGCCGACGAGCGCGGCTCCGTCGGCGAACGGGGCCAGCGAGTCCCACACCTGCGCCGTCGACAGCGCGGCGGACCCGGCGGCGACGGCGAGGCCGCCACCGCCGATCAGCCGGTGCCGGGATCGGATCTCTGCATCAGTCAGCATCAAGGTCACCTCTAGTGCCAGCGGGTCGAGTGCATCGTCAGGAGCGGGTTGCCGGGCCGGGTCAGTGCGCGGGGCGGACGCAGCCGGGCCAGCGCCGGGCGCGGCGATAGCCACGGGCCCGCCGTTCGCGCGGCCCGCAGTACGTGCCCGCGGAGCGCGGGCATGTGCGGTCGCAGCAGTCCGGCCGCTGGTGCGAGCAGCACGGCGCCGATCACCGCCCAGGAGGCGACAAGCGCGAGCACCAGGACGTCGGCGACTGCCGGGACGTACGCGGTCACCAGCGCGGCCGCCACGAACGCCGCAGCCGCGGCCTTGATCTTCGCCAGCATCAGGACTCCCCTCCCGCGCTCACCAGCGCGAGCGTCGGCCCCTGCTCGGTGGCCTGTCGGATGAGCCGGCGGCCGGTGCGCGCCGACACGGCGTAGCGCTGGCCGACCTCGGCGCCGGTCAGCGCCTCGCCCGCGGCCAGGCGCCGGGCGAGGTCCCGGACGCGCGGGTCCGCACCCTCGTCGTCGGTCTCGTCGTCGGTCTCGTCGTCGGCCTGGTCGTGCTCGACCGCCACCGGCTCCGGGGCCGGTTCGTGACGGGCCTCGACGACCGGGGCGTCCTGCCACCAGTCCCGAGGGGCGTCCTCCCCATCGACCACGGTCACGGTGCGGTCGAGGTCGTCCACCGGTGCCGGGTACGGTTCAGCGTCCCGCCGTGACCGGTAGGCGATGAGCGCCACCAGTTCCAAGGTGATCGCGAGCGCCAGCGGCGGGAACAGCGCCACCGCGACCGCCTCCGGCTTGGGCTCGGCGACCGCGGCGAGGTTGGCCAGGATCGTCACGACCATGCCGAAGCCGAACGCGAGCCACGGGAACACCCCCGCGCGATCGCCGCGGTGTCGCCGCACCCAGATCACGACCAGCGCGGCGACGAGCATCCCGTCCACGCTCAACGGCAGCCACGGAGCCATCACCGGGTCACCGTTGAGTGCGATGACGTCATGGGCGTGCCGGTAGGAGGCGACAGCGGCCGGGCCTCCGACCGCGCCGACGGTGCCGACCGCGAGCAGCGCGGGCCAGGTGCGGCCCCACGCGCCGCGGATGCTGTGCTCAGGCTGCATCGCTCATCACCTCCGGCCACTGACACCCGGCGCACTGGCCGAACGAGGTCGGGATGCAGTAGCCGACGTCTCGGGAGCAGGACGGGCACCACCGGCGGGCTGCCATCGCCTTGCCCAGCGCGACGAGCTGCGCCGGGGACGCCGTCCGCTTGGGCACCAGCTCGGAGCGGTCCCACAGCTGCCCGCGGACCTCGTGTCGCCGGTGCCGCCACACGACCTGTGCGACCGGGACGGCGCCGCCGGGCGCGAGCCCGAGCGCCCGCATCTGGCGCCGGGTCACCAGCCCCGCCGGGGCCGAGCCGTACCGCCACGTCGGCAGCCCGCCCTGCTCCCACGCGGTGGGCTGCCAGCCCCAGCGGTCGGTCATCACGCCGTATCGGCGCCGGACGCCGCTCACGCCGCCACCGCCGTCGCAGCGGGACGACGGTCGGCCGCGCGGATAGCGCGCCGGTCGGCCGCTGTCATCCCGCCCGCGACGCCGTAGGGCATTTCCATGGACCGGACGGCCCGGCTGCACGCGGCCAGCACCGGGCACGTCGCGCACACCGAAAGGGCGCGCCGCTCTCCCTCTGTCCGCATTCCGGGCCGCTTCGATTCCGCGACCGGGAACATCGCCTCCGGGTCTGTCTCGCACAGGATCTTGGTCATCGCCGACCTCCGCTGATCGTGCCCCTCGCCCCGACCGGGCATGTATCAGAGAGTATCAACACGAATCAGTCTGGTACAGTGGTAATTCGTGCTCGGATCGTTTTGACCTGCGGGTTTTCGCGATCGGACGCGGTTCTACTACGGTGCTGTTCCAGGCTGACTCGGTCTGGAGCGGGTCAACTGCGTACGGGTGGAGTGCGATGACTGAGAAGCCGGAACCCCTCCGGCGCGGCACGAGCGCCGAGGTGATCGCGCGGCACATTCGCACCGCGATCGAGTCCGGCACCTACCGGCACGAGGAACAGATCCCGAGCACTCGCGCGCTCGCCGCCGAGTGGGGCACCAGCGTTGCGACGATCAGTCGAGCAATGCAGGCGTTGACCGAGGAGGGGTTGATCGTCGCCCGGGACCGGTCGAGCCGCGTCGTCAACTACCCGGAGCCGAAGACCCGACCACCGGCCCAGCAGACCCGCCCGATGCTGTTGCTCGTCGGCGGATACGCCGGGTCCGGCAAGACCGAGCTTGGCCGTGTCATCGCCCGCCGCACCGGCTGGCCGATGCTGGACAAGGACACCGCCACGCGGCCGGTGACCGAGGCGCTGTTGATGGCGCTCGGACAGCCGCCCGAGGACCGCGAATCAGCGGTCTACCTGGACAATGTTCGGCCGGCCGAATACGAGTCGCTGCGGATGCTGGCGTTCGAGAACCTCACGTGCGGGAACAGCGTCGTCATGAGCGCCCCGTTCATCCGGGAGCTGTCCGACCCGGCGTGGTCGAAGCGGCTCGCCGCCGAGGCCGACGGCGCCGGAGCCGACGTGTACGCGTTCTGGATCCGGTGCGACCACGACAGCATGCAGACCTACCTACGGCGCCGAGGCGCCGCGCGCGACAGCTACAAGCTCACGCACTGGGTCGAGTACGCCGCCGGAATCAGGCAGGACTTCACCCCGTCGATGCCGCACACGATCATCAACAACTCTCTCGGGAGCCATCCGCTCTCCGAGCAGGTCGAGGAGGCGTTGGGGCCATGGCTCACGCAGTAGTGCTCTACGGGGCGCCGGGGGTCGGCAAGGACACCGTGACCGCGAGTCTGTCCCGCCTGGACGCCCGGTACCGGCTGTTCCCGCGCATCAAGTGCGGGCCGGGCCGGACGGCGGGCTACCGCATGGTGACCACCGAGCAGCTCGCCGCGCTGCGCGCCGCCGGGGACGTCGTCTACGAGAACCGCCGGTACGACGCGGAGTACGCCGTCGACCGGTCCGGCCTGCTCTCTCTTGCCGCTACGCACCGGCCCGTCGTCCACGTCGGGCAGCGCGAGGCCGTCACCGCGGTGACGGCCGCCGACGTGCCGTTCTCCTGGCTCGTGGTCGAGCTGTTCTGCCCGCGCACCGTCGCCGAGCGCCGGATCATCGGGCGTGGCGGAGACCCGCGCGAGCGGATGCCGGTGTTCGATCAGACACCAGCACTCGCCCTGCCGGGCGCCGTCCGGATCGACACCAGCGCGAGGACCCCGGACGAGTCCGCCGCCCTGATCGCCCACCACGTGGACGCGGCCCGTATCGGCGCCGCCCGGTGAGGGTCCTCGTGTCCGACGAGGACGCCGACCGCGACGGGGCTGCCCTACTTGCCGCGGTCGACGGCGTGACGGTGCTGCCGTACTCCCCCGATCGACCGGAGGTCGCGTGTGCCGGGGACGTGCTGGTTGCGCCGTATCACCGTGCGCGCCGCGCGATCTCCGTCCTACAGCGTCACCCGGAGATCCGGCACGTACAGCTCTTGTCGTCCGGGCGCGACCGGTGGACCCCGCACCTACGACCGGGGGTATCGCTCGGTACCGCGTCCGGCGCCCACGCCGGGCCGGTCTCGGAATGGGTCCTCTCCGCCGTCCTACTGCTGCTCCGGCGTTGGCCGGAGCTGCTTCGGCACCAGGCCGCCGAGCGGTGGGCGCACGACACCGGCGCGGCGGACACGCTCAGCGGGAAACATGCCCTGGTGATCGGCGCCGGTGCGATCGGCACCGCCACCGCCGCCAAACTGGCCGCGTTCGACGCGGGCGTGACCCTCGTCGGCCGGACCGCCCGCCAGGGAGTGCGCGCCGTCGCCGACGTCCCCGAGCTGCTCGCCGGGCACCAGGTGGTGGTCATCGCCGCCCCGCTGACGGAGGACACCCGCGGTCTCGTCGACGCGCGGTTCCTCGCGGGCCTGCCGGACAACGCGATCGTCGTCAACGGCGGGCGAGGCGCGATCGTCGACACTGCCGCACTGCTGGCCGAGGTCCGGTCAGGGCGACTCCGCGCCGTCGTCGACGTCACCGACCCGGAGCCACTGCCGCCCGGCCATCCGGCGTGGCAGTGGCTCACGATCAGCCCACACGTCGCGCGAGCCGTACCCGGCGTCGCAGCCGCGTGCTACCGGGAGGCAGTCGAGACGATCCGCCACCTTCGGGAGAATTCTGTTTCGGAATCGGCGTGTCAGGCGCGCGGCACGGCCCGGGTCCGGTAGGAACGGATCATGGAGCAGGCCAGATCGGTGCGCCGGAAGCCAGGGCCGAAGCCGAAGGGTGCGCGGACTCCGACGATGATCTATCTGCCGGACCAGTTCCGTGCTGAGGCGCAGGAGATCGCGCGACGCGATGGCCTGCCGCTGACGTCCGTGATCACGCGGATGGTCGCCGAGGCTCTCGGGCGGCCGGTGCCGTCGTACTGCCAGCCGCGCCAGCAGGTCGAGGCGCAGGAGGAGCTACCACTGACCAGAGCCTCGTAGACACAGGAACGGGGTGGCCCTTGCCGGGGCCACCCCGTGATTCCTGCGCGTCACACAGCCTGCCAGCCGATGTGACGCCGTAGCCCCGGCGAACCGGGGCGATCCCGTTCCTGCCACGGAAAGGGGCGCTTTCGCGTGCCCGAGTCTAACCGAGCTGATTCTACTACGCACGCACCCAGGAGCGCCGGGCGTCGCTCGGCGGCGAGCGGTCCTGGGCGTCGAGTGGAGTACGGCCGCCGCCGAGCCGCCCGCCGGGTCGACGACGGCCGGTTCACGGTGCACCCGGGATGGCGTGGCCGGGTGCCGCACGGCCTGGTCGTCGTCGCCGACCAGCCCGCGACCCGCGAGCTCATCGACCGGGCCGTCGACGCCGAGGGGTGGCGCGCGGACCGCCGCCACATCGCCCTGACTGTCCTCCGGACCCTCGCTGACGCGATGGACTGGCGTAGCGGCTTGGTCACCGGAGCGACCCGTCAGGCGGCCGCTCAGCGGGCCGGAGCCAGCCCGCGCACGGTGAGCCGGGTCATCGCCTGGGCGAGCCGCGCCGGACTCCTGGTCTGCGTCGAGAAGGGGGCCACGGCCGCGTTCCTCGGGACACGGGCGAACCGGTCCCCGGCCTACGTGTTCGTGAGCCCCTCCGGGATGCCGCTCCCGCGGCCCCGCCGGGTCGCAGATGACCAGCGTGTGGACCAAATTGGCAACCCCCCCGCATCTTGCGATAGCACTCAAACCCTTGTGCGCGAGGGCTCGAAGAAGACTCCCCCGAAGCCGCCGGCCTGGCCGGGTCGAGACCGAGCCAGGGACGGAAGAGAGCGCGCGGCCGCGACGCAGACGGTCTTGGACCGGGCCGGGGTCCGCCGCGTCCCGGCGTGGAAGGCGCGGGCGTTGCTGGCGCGCTGGTGGCGTGCCGGGTGGTCGGTCGCCGGGGTGCTCTACGCGATCGACCACCACCCGGACCGGCCCGGAGAGTCCCGGGGTGACGCGATCCGGGGTGCTCGCGACCCGCTGGCCGTGATCGGGCACCGGCTCGCCGCATGGACCGGCCGCGAGCACGAGCTGCCCGCCGCCGTCCAGGCCGTCGACCCGGACGAGCGCCGCCGCCGAGCAGCACGTCTGGCCGAGCAGCTCGACGAGCCCGCCCAGCAGCCGCGGTGCACCGTTTCCACCGCGGCCGGGCGACAGCAGGCCCGGGAGCTGTTCGCCGCCGCTCAGCGGGCACGTCGGGCAGCCGCGTGACCCTCCCCGGCTCGGAGGCCGGGCCTGCCAAGGAACGGCGGGCACGACCTCCGATCAGGTCAAACGATCGTAGATCTCCCGCCGGTGCCCGAGGGCTCGTAGACCACGCGCCAGTCGCCGACCTTGAGCCGCCAGGCTCCGGGCTCACCCTTGAGCGGCTTCCCGGCCGGTGGTGCCGGGCGCGGCTGGTCAGCGAGCGTGCCCACCGCGGCCAGGATGCGGCGGGCCACCTGCGGGTCGAGCTTGCGCAGGGCCTTACTCGCCGAGCCCGTCCAGGTGATGCGCCACTGGGGAACGTCTGGCACGTGTCAGCGCTGGTCGAACTCGGCGAGCAGGGCAGCGTGATCGACTGGCGCGCCGGTCTCGGCCTTCGCCTCGCGAGCCATCCGAGACAACCCCCGGTCTTCCAGCTCGTCGAGCAGGTCGAGGACTTCAGCCGGGACGACGGCGGCGACCCGCTTGCCGTGGCTGGTGATCGCGGTCGTGACACCGGCATGCTGAGCGCGGAGGGCATGGAGGACCAGCTCGGTGCGCTCGGGCTGGTCCTGAACTGCATCACGCTGTGGAACACCGTCTACCTCGATGCCGCGCTCGCCCGGCTGCGCGACGAGGGCTACCCGGTGCGCGATGAGGACGTCGTGCGGCTCTCGGCCTACATGCGCCGCCACCTCAACGTGCACGGGCACTACTCGTTCCAGCTTCCCGACCTGGTCGGGGCCCGCCGCGCGCTGCGCGACCCGGATGCCAGCGACGACGACGAGGACCGTTGACCGCCGCTCTACCGGCGCCGAGCTGTCGACTTCTCGCCGCGCTGTGCCTGTCGTTCCAGCAGCATGAGGTGGTGCACCAGCTGCTCCATGCTGGTGCAGGCCTCCGCGGCGAGCTGCTGGGTCGTGGGGTCGTCCACCGCCGCGGCGGTGGAGCTGAGCCTGTCAGCGCGCCGCGACAGCGAACGAGCTTCGCGCAGCAGCGCGGTGATCGCCTTCGCCGATGGCGGCTCCGGCTGGTCCACATCGTCGTCGGCCATGCTGCCGATTGTGCTGTGCACCACAAGCCGCCCACGACGCCGATCGGAGCCGGGAATCCGGAGTGCCGTAAGTGGATCGCTTTGCGGGACGCTCAGTGAACGCTGGCGGTCACGCGGCGGGGTCCTCCTGACCGCCAGAACCAGAGCCAGCCGTGACGGAGTCGCAATGCGACTTGACCGCGGCCGCGCGCCCGGACGTCTCCAGGCGTCGCGGGTTCACTGACCGGGGAACGTGTCGATTCGGTGCTCCAGGCGCACGACAATCAGGGGCGACGGCGCGTCGTCCGAACTCTCGCCGAACTCGTCGATGATCCGGTCGGCGAGCGGCTGCAGGAACACCTGCCCCAGCTGCCTGATCATGATCGTCAGGACCTGCTCGCCGATCGTGCTGCGCTGTGAGGCGAGGCCACGGCGGCGCAGCTCGCCCACCTGGTCCGCGGCCAGCGCGCTGAGCTTGCTGACGAGGTCGCCGCGTTCGCCGTGCGGGTCCAAGACCGCGCGCCGCAGGTAGTCCACGACGGCCGGGCTCTCCGCGAGCATGGCGGCCACGGCACGGTCGCGGGCCGCGGCCACATCCGCACCCGAGCCGTCCGCCGGCGCGGACAGGATCGCGTCGGCGAACCGGTCGACGATGTCGAGCTCGACCGCCTCACGCAGCGCTTCCTTCGTGCCGAAGTGGTGGACGATCAGCCCGACCGTGACCCCCACCCGGGCCGCGACGGCGCGCATCGGCGTGCCCGCCACCCCGCGCTCCGCGAACAGCTCCAGCGCGGCGTGACGGATCCGTGCCCGGGCCGTGAGGTCCTCGGTCCGGCGCGGCCGCGATCGCTCGCTCATGTCGCCAACCGGGCTTGCACCGTCACGGCACGCATAGTACGACCCCGCCCCTTGTGTCGATCACACCGCGAACTATACGCTTCACCTAGGTTACTGTACGTATGTATAGTCATTTTCGAGGATGGGAGACGACGTGGACCGAGGGGCGGCCGCGCCGCTGGACGGCGTGCGCGTGGTGTCGCTGGCGGTGAACGTCCCGGGCCCGGTGGCCGCGGCACGGCTCGCCGACCTCGGCGCCGACGTCGTCAAGGTGGAGCCGCCGGCCGGGGACGCGTTGCAGGTCGCGGCGCCTGGTTGGTACCGCGAGCTGACCGCCCGGCAGCAGGTCGTGCCCCTCGACCTGCGCGACGCGCCCGACCGCGAGCGGCTCGAGCAGCGGCTCGCGACGGCCGACGTCCTGCTCACCGCGATGCGCCCGGCGGCACTGGACCGGCTGGGCCTGCGCGAGAGCGTGAGCCGTCACCGGCTGGTGCACGTCGAGATCGTCGGCTACGACGGCGAGCGCGCCGGCGAGGCCGGGCACGACCTGACCTACCAGGCCGCGCACGGCACGCTGCAGCCGCCGGCAGTCCCAACCGTCCCGGTCGCGGACCTCCTCGGCGGGGAGCGGGCCGCCCTCGCCGCCGTCGCTGGTCTGCGCCTGCGTGATCGCAGCGGTGCCGCGGTGCACCAGCCGGTCGTGCTCGACCGGGTCGCCCGGGACGCGGCCGCCGGCGTGCGGCACGGGCTGACCGGGCCCGGCGACGTGCTCGGCGGGGGGAGCCCCGGGTACGGGATCTACCCGACGACCGACGGATACGTCGCCGTCGGCGCGGTCGAGCCGCACTTCGTCGCGCGGCTGGGTGACGCCGTCGGCCGCACCCGTACCGAGCTCGCCGCGCGGTTCGCCACGGCGGACAGCACGCACTGGCAGGAGCTCGGCAACGAGCTCGACATCCCGATCGTCTCGGTCGGGCCCACCGTCGACGACACCCTCCAGGAGATGCGATGACCACCCTCGCCGGCGTCCTCGCCCGCACCGCCCGCCGCTGTCCCGACCGGGTCGCCGTGCAGTTCGGCGACGTGGCGCTCACCTACGCCGAGCTGGACCGCGCGGTGGACGAGCTGGCGGCCGAGCTGGCCGGGCGTGGTCTCGAGCAGGGCGACCGCATGCTCCTGCTGGCCGGCAACAGCGACGCGTTCGTCGTCGCCGTCTACGCCGGACTCCGCCTGGACGCGATCGTGGTGCCGATCAACCCGCGCTCGGCACCGACGGAGATCGACTACCTGGTCACCGACACCGGGGCCCGGCTCCTGCTGTTCGGGCCCGAGGTCGCCGACGGCGTCCGGGCGTGGCACTCGCTGCCCGACCGGACGGGCGACGCGGAGCCGCTGGCGCTGGGCACCGTCGAGGGATACGAGGACGTCCGCGCGGCCGCCCGGGACCACGCCGCCCGGCCCACCCACGTCGAGGTCTCCGAGGACGACGACGCTCTGATCATCTACACGTCCGGGACCACCGGGCGGCCCAAGGGGGCACTGTTCGACCATCGCCGGGTGCTGTGGGTCGGGATCAACTCCAGCATCGGCATGGGTCTGCGGGACGGGGAGCGGATGCTGCACGTCGCACCGCTGTACCACTCGGCGAGCCTCAACATGCTGCTACTGAACGGGGTGATGCTCGGAGCGACCCACGTGATCCTCCCGGCGTTCGAACCGGCCACGGTGGCCGACACCCTCGCCCGCGAGCGGATCACGTTCTTCTTCGGCGTCCCGACGATGTACACCCACCTGCTGCGGCTGCCGGACCTCGCCGCTCGCGATCTCTCGCGCCTGCGGATCTGCCTCTACGGCGCCGCACCGATGCCCGCCCGCACCGCCGAGGCCCTGGTCGCAGCGCTGCCCGACGCCTGGATCGTGCAGGCGTGCGGCCAGACCGAGGGCGGCCCGGGCGGCATCCTGCTGCACCACGACGACGTCGTCGCGCGCCCGGAGGCCAGCGGTCGGGTCGCGGTGCCCAACACCGAGGTGCGGATCGTCGACCCGAGCGGGAACGACGTCGAGCCGGGCACCGTCGGCGAGATGATCATGCGCGGCGAGTCGATGATGAAGGGCTACTGGCGCAAGCCGGAGGCGACCGCCGAGACCGTGCGCGACGGATGGGTCCACACCGGCGACCTCGCCCGGATCGACGAGGACGGCTACATCACCCTCGTCGACCGCCTGAAGGACCTCATCATCACCGGCGGGGCCAACGTCTACTCCGCGGAGGTGGAGGGTGTCCTCGCCGCACACCCCGCGGTCGGCGACCTGGCCGTCGTCGGGCGCCGGAGCGAGGAGTACGGCGAGATCGCCGTCGCCGTCGTCGACCTCGCCCCGGGCGCCACGCTCACGCTCGACGAGCTGCGCGAGTACGGCCGCACGCATCTCAGCGGCTACAAGCTCCCGCGGGAGCTCACGATCGGCGCCGTGCCGCGCAACCCGTCCGGCAAGATCCTCAAGCACCGGCTCCGGGGGGCCCTGGATGGCTGAGGAACGTGAAGGATTCCCGCACCCGCTGACAGGAGACGCCGCATGACCCGAGAAGCCGTGATCGTCGACGCCGTCCGCACCCCGGTCGGCAAGCGCGGCGGGCAGCTGCGCGACTGGCACCCGGTCGACCTGCTCGCGCACACCCTCACCCACCTCGTCGACCGCACCGGCGTGGCCCCGGACTCGCTGGCCGACGTGATCGTGGGCTGCGCCCTGCAACGCGGCGAGCAGACCGGCAACGTCGCCCGCACCGCGCTGCTCGGCGCCGGGCTGCCGATCGGTCTGCCCGGCACCACCCTGGACCGGCAGTGCGGCTCCGGTCAGCAGTCGGTCCATTTCGCGGCGCAGGGCGTGCGCTCCGGCGAGTACGACGTCGCGATCGGCGCCGGTGTCGAGTCGATGTCGCGGGTCGATCTCGGTCCGCTGTTCGACCCGAGCGGGCCGCGGGGCGAGTGGTACGGCGAGCGGGCGCTCGCCCGGTTCGAGGGCAACCTGCCTGCCCAGGGTCCGTCCGCCGAGCTGGTCGTCGCCAAGTGGGGCTACACCCGCGACCAGCTCGACGACTTCGCCGTCCGCAGCCACCAGCGGGCCGCCGCGGCGACCGACGCCGGGCACTTCGCGGCGCAGCTCGTGCCGCTGGAGGGCGTCGACGGCCCGATGACCCGCGACGAGGGCATCCGCGCCGCGCCCGACCGGCAGCGGATGGCCACGTTGACGCCGGTCTTCGACCCGGCGGGCGCGATCACCGCCGCGAACTCGTCCCAGATCAGCGACGGCGCCGCCGCGCTGCTCGTCGCCGACCGGTCGTACGCGGAGGCGGTGGGCCTGCGGGCGCGGGCGCGGATCGTGTCGATGGCGGTCGCCGCCGACGACCCGGTTCTGCAGTTCACCGCGATCCTCGCCGCCACCCGCGCCGCGCTCGACCGGGCCGGGCTGACGATCGTTGACATCGACCTGGCCGAGGTCAACGAGGCGTTCGCGCCCGTCCCGATGCTCTGGCGCGACGAGTTCGGCTACCCGGACGACCAGCTCAACGTGAACGGCGGCTCGATCGCGATCGGCCACCCGCTCGGCTCGACCGGCGGACGCCTGCTCACCCAGCTCCTCGACGAGCTGGAGCGTCGCGAGGCCCGCTACGGCCTACTCACCGTCTGCGAAGCCGCCGGCATGGCCAACGCCACCGTCATCGAACGCCTCCCCTGACCCCACCCGCGCACCGACGAAGGAGTCCCTCGTGCCGGCACCCACCCGCACCGTCGTGACCGGATACCCGTCCACGATGGGCGACGACGTCCAGCTCAACACCACCACCCTGATCCGGCACGCCGCCCGGACCCACGGCGACCGCGAGATCGTCTACCGGCTCCCGGACGGCGGCTGGGGCCGCTACACCTACGCCGACGCCTACGACCGCATCGTGCGCGGGGCGAACGCCCTGGCCGGCCTCGGCGCCGGCCCGGCCACCCGGGTCGGCATCCTCGACTGGAACAGCCGCCGTCACTACGAGCTCTACTGGGCGATCCCCGGTCTCGGGTCGGTGATGGTGCAGCTCAACCTGCGCCTGGGGCCCGAGGACCTCTCCTTCGTCGTCGCCGACAGCGGGACCTCGATCGTCTGCGTGGACGAGACGCTGCTGCCGGTCGCCGAGGCCGTGGCCCCGATGCTGCCCGACGTCACCGCGTGGGTCGTGCTGACGGACAAGCCGCTCGACCAGATCAGCACGACGCTGCCGAACGTGCACCACTACGAGGACCTCGTCGCTGCCGCGGCGCCCCGGATCGACTGGCCGGAGATCGACGAACGCTCCGCCTACGGCGCCTGCTACACGACCGGCACCACCGGCCGGCCGAAGGGCGTCTACTACTCGCACCGCGCGATCTGCCTGCACTCCTTCTCGCTCGCCACGAACATCGGCATGACCCTCGACGACTGCACGATGCTGATCACGCCGATGTTCCACGGACAGGCCTGGGGCCTGCCGCAGGCGGCCACCCTGACCGCCAACAAGATCGTCTTGCCGGGCCGGTACACGGCCGAGGACACCAGGCCGCTCACCGACGCGCTGATCGCCGAGGACGTGACCGTCACCAACGGTGCTCCCGCGATCTTCGGGCCGATGCTGGACTACATCCGCTCGCTCGAGGACAAGCCCGACCTGGGACGGCTGCGGATGATGTCGGGCGCGACCGAGCCGCCGCTGTCGTTGATGCGCGGCTTCGCCGAGCTGACCGGCGCGGAGATCGTGCACGCCTACGGCGCGACCGAGACCACGCCGCTGGTCACCATGAACCGGTACAAGCCGGGCGTGCGTGCCCGGCTGTCCGGTGACGACCTGCTCGAGCTCAAGCGCAAGCAGGGGCTCCCCGCCACCCTGGTCGACGTCCGGCTCGTCGACGCGGCCGGCGAGGACGTCCCGCACGACGGCGTCGCCCAGGGCGAGATCTGTGTGCGCGGCCCGTGGATCACCACGCGCTATCACAACATGGCCGATGCCGACGACCGTTTCACGGGCGGCTGGTGGCGCAGCGGCGACGTCGGCACGATCGACCCGGACGGCTACCTCAAGGTCACCGACCGGCTCAAGGACGTGATCAAGAGCGGCGGCGAGTGGATCTCCTCCATCGACATGGAGAACCTGCTGGCCGGCCACCCCGCCGTCGCCCAGGCGGCGGTCGTCGGGCTGCCGCACCCCAAGTGGCAGGAGCGGCCGTTCGTGCTCATCGTCCCGACCCCCGGGCACGAGGTGACGCTCGCGGACCTGCATGCGCACCTGTCGTCGGCGTTCGCGTCCTGGCAGCTGCCGGAGTCCTTCATCACGGTCAGCGAGATCCCCCGCACCAGCGTCGGCAAGTGCGACAAGAAGACCATCCGCACGACGTGGGCCGGTCACTACGGCGGTACCGATGACTGAGCAGCCCACCGAGACCCTGGTCTCCGCCGAGCGGCACGGCCCGGTCGCACTGCTCACGCTGGAGCACGTCGGGTCCTACAACGCGCTCGGCCGCGACCTGGTCGCCGAGCTGACCGGCCGGCTCACCGACGCGGCCGCCGACCCGGATGTGCGCGTCGTGGTCGTCACCGGCGCCGGCCCGGCGTTCTGCGCCGGCGCCGACATCGCCGAGGTCCCGGCCATGATCGGCGCCGCGCCGACCGACGAGCTGCCGTTCGACCGGCTCTTCGACGTCCTCACCGACTACCCGACACCGACGGTCGCGGCCGTGCGCGGCATCGCGTACGGCGGCGGGTGCGAGCTGGCGTTGGCCTGCGACATCGCGATCGCCGGCCATTCGGCCCGGTTCGCCGTCCCCGAGGTCAAGCTCGGGGTCATTCCCGGGGCCGGTGGCACGCAGCGGCTCGTGCACGCCGTCGGCAAGGCCAAGGCGATGCGCATGCTGCTGTCCGGCGACGCGGTCGACGCCGCATGGGCCTGCGACGCCGGGCTGGTCGCCGACGTGGTCGACGATGACGAGGTCGTCCCGGCCGCGATCGGGCTGGCCCGCCGCATCGCCGGGAACGCGCCGCGCGCCGTGGCACTCGCCGCGGACGCCGCCCGCCGAGCCCACGACCAGCCGCTGCGGGAAGGGCTGGCGACCGAACGCCACAACTTCCTGCGCGCGCTCGGCACCGACGACGCCCGCGAGGGGCTGTCCGCCTTCACCGCGGGCCGCACACCAGCCTTCACCGGCCGATGAGAGGGAGCATCCGATGATTCTCGACGACTACCGCGCCCCCTGGGCCACCCAGGAGCTCGACGACCTCCGCGGGCTCGCCCGCACCTTCATCGCGAAGGAGGTCGTGCCGAACCAGGAGCGCTGGGCGGCGGCGCACATGGTCGACCGCGAGTTCTGGCGGGCCGCCGGCCGGGCCGGGCTGCTCTGCATCAGCATCCCCGAGGAGTACGGCGGCGGCGGCGCGACGTTCGCCCATGAGGCCGTCATCGCCGAGGAGCAGGCCCGCGTCGGTGACGACGCCTGGGCCAACATGGTCCACAGCACGATCGTCGCGCACTACATCAACGCGTTCGGTACCGAGGAGCAGAAGCAGCGCTGGCTGCCCGGCATGGCCTCCGGTGACCTCGTCGGCGCGATCGCCATGACCGAACCCGGAACCGGCTCGGACCTCCAAAGCGTCCGCACCCGCGCCCGCCGCGACGGCGACCACTATGTGATCGACGGTGCCAAGACGTTCATCTCCAACGGCACCCACTGCGACCTGCTGGTCGTCGTCGCCCGCACCGGGGACGACGAGGGCGGCAAGGGGCTGTCCCTCATCGTCGCCGAGACCGAGGGCCTGGAGGGCTTCGAGCGCGGCCGCGTGCTGGACAAGATCGGCCAGCACGGCCAGGACACCCGGGAGCTGTTCTTCTCCGGCATGCGGGTCCCGGCGGGCAACCTGCTCGGCACCCAGGGACGCGGCTTCGCACAGCTGATGCAGCAACTGCCGCAGGAACGACTGATCATCGCGGTGGCCGGCGCCGCGGCCGCCACCGCGGCAGTCCGCGAGACGATCGCCTACGTGAAGGAGCGGGAGGCGTTCGGTCAGAACCTGATGAGCTTCCAGAACACCCGCTTCGTGCTCGCCGAGTGCGCCACCGACGCGACGGCCGCCCGCAGCATGGTCGACGGGTTCATCCCCCGCCACATGGCGGGCGAGCTGGACGCCGCGTCCGCTTCGATGGCGAAGTTCTTCTGCACCGACGTGCAGAACAACGTCGTCGACCGCTGCCTGCAGCTGTTCGGCGGGTACGGCTACATGAACGAGTACCCGATCGCGCGCATGTTCACCTCGGCCCGCGTGCAGAAGATCTACGGCGGCACCAACGAGATCATGAAGGAGCTTGTTGCCCGGTCCCTGTGAGAAGGCCGTCCACCAGATGGAGCGTCGATATCCCACGAGAGGAACCCCTACCGGGACACCCCCGCGCCGACCAGCGCTGAAGCATCGGCCCAGTACGAGGCGTCCCGTAAGCCTGGTTCGGTGAATAGTTCCGGTGAGGGGGCCATAACCGGCACACTGCCCCGGTGACCGGACTGCTGATCGGCTACGCCCGCTGCTCCACCGACGCCCAGGACCTCACCGCTCAACGCGACGCCCTCACCGCGCTCGGCGTCGCGACCGAGCGGATCTACGTCGACCACGGGCTCACCGGCACCAACCGCGCCCGACCCGGGCTACGCGAAGCCCTTGCCGCATGCCGCGCCGGCGACACCCTCGTGATCACGAAGCTTGATCGCCTCGCCCGCTCGGTGCCCGACGCCCGTGCGATCGCCGACGAGCTCACCGCCGGCGAGATCAAGCTCTGCATCGGCGCCTCGGTGCACGACCCCACCGACCCCATCGGCCGGCTACTGTTCAACGCACTCGCCATGATCGCCGAGTTCGAGGCCGACCTCGTCAGGATGAGGACACGCGAGGGCATGAAGGTCGCCAGAGCCAAGGGCCGGCTGCGCGGCAAGCAGCCCAAGCTCTCACCGCGACAGGAAGCCCACCTCGTCTCACTCCACGCCGCCGGCGAGCACACCATCAGCGAGCTTGAGGAGCTCTTCTCCGTCACCCGCTCCACGGTCTACCGAGCGCTCTCCCGCGCTCGCGCGAAGGTGGGCTGACCCGGCCCGGCAGTTACCTTGCACCTCGGGTCATCGCGAGTCCTGGGTACTACCGCCGCGCCTGGCGACGAGGTGGGCAACACCTGCGCCGCCAACCGCGATCTCCCCCCGCGCAACCACCATCGGCAGCTCAGGAGGCTACTCAGCCGTATCCGCCCGATTTTCGGCGAGTACTACGGCGACCCCAACCGGGCGCCCAATCCGGTCCAGGCAGCGGCTCGCGTAGGCGCGCGCCGAACCCTCGTCAGCGGTTACGTACACCCAGTCCGGCGAGTACTCCTCGTCCGCCATCGCGTAGACGTAGGCGACACCGAGCACGCTCGCGCTCACCAGGCGCGCCCCCGGGCGCAGCCCCGGCATCCCGCCGTGGAACCAGCGTCCAGCACAGCGACGCCCCAGCGTCGCACCCTTCTGTCGCCGCGTTCCGCTGCTCCGCCGTCTGCCCTTCGACTTCGCCACAGGCGCACCGTACGACCAACCACCGACACTCAACTCTCGTTGCACGCTCAACTACAACCCACGATCAGCGCCTGTTCTCAGTCACTTTTCGAGCATTAGCCCGGTACGCAGCTTCTCACCACACACCTATGCACAGTGTTGTGATCTTGGTCGGGTCCGGTACGATGGGCTCGTGCTGCGCATCACCGCCATCGGCTCCGGAGCGGTCGAGTACCTGCTCCGCGGGTCTGGCTGCCGCGAGCACGACCACGCCGTCGAGAAGGCGGCGGGCCAGCAGGGGCCGGAGTACTACACCGCCGCCGTGGAGCACGGTGAGGCTCCGGGCCGGTGGGCCGGGTCGGGCATGGAGGCGATGGGGCTGGAGTTCCGGGCCGGGGACGCGGTGAACCCGGACGACGTGCGGGCGGTGTTCGGGCAGCTCCGCCGCCCGGAGTCGACCGAGGCGGAGCCGGAGTTCCTGGGGCGCCGGCCTGCGCATTTCCGCACCGAGGCGGAGCGGTACAACGCGCTGGCCGCGAAGGAGTCCGGCGAGGTCACGCCGGAGCGTGAGCGGGAATTGCGGTCCGAGGCTGCCACGTCCGGGCGGAAGCCGGTGGCGTACTACGATTTCACGTTCTCTGCCGTGAAGTCTATTTCCGTGTATGAGGCTGCTTTGCGGGCGACCGGTCAGACGGAATTGGCTGACAAGGTGGTGGAGGCGCACAATCGAGCGGTTCAGGTCGCGTTGGAGTACGCCGAGTCGCGGGTGATTTTCACGCGGACCGGGTCGCACGCTCGCACGGTGACCGGGAATGAGTCGATCGGTCGGCACGAGGCCGGTACTGGCGCGGTGTGGACGGTGTGGGCTCACTCCACGAGCCGGGAGAACGAGCCGCAGATGCACACGCACGCGGCCCTGTTGAACCGGACGGTGACCGAGGCCGGGAAGATCGGCGCTCTCGACGGCGCGAGTTTCCGGGCCTACAAGGAGGCCATTGCCGCCGCCTACGAGCGGGCGACCGAGCAGTTCGTGACCGAGGAGACCGGGGCGCTGTTCGAGCTGCGCCCGGACGGCAAGGCCCGCGAGATCGTCGGCATCGACCCCGAGGTGATGGCGGAGGCGTCGACCCGGCGGGGGCAGGTGACCGGGCTCGTCGCCGAGCGCGTCGCGCTCTACCGGGATCGGCACGGCAAGGAGCCGGACGCGGCCGCGATGAAGCGGATCACGGACATGGCCGTGTACGAGACCCGGAAGGCGAAGGGGCCGGAGTCCGGGCCGGCCGCGGTCGCGCGGTGGAGCGAGCAGCGGACAGAGCGGTTGGCCGCGATGGTGGCCGATGTCGAGGCGGCCGGACAGCAGGCGGCCGGGCCGGTGTCCGCGGGTGGTCACGTGTCCGGTGGGGCGGTGGCCGTTGACCGGCTCGCCGGTCACGGCGTGGCCGCGGGTGCGGACACGGCCGCGGACGTGGCCGCTGCGCACCTGCGGGACGTGTCCGCGTCGGCCATCGAGGACGTGCAGGCGTCCTACTCGGTGTGGACGCTGGGGAACCTCGCGGCCGCGATCGACAAGCGCCTGGGGTCCGCGGCCGATCTCGGCGTGGCCGCCGAGGATCGCCCGGTCCGGTTGGAGGAGATCGCGCGGGAGGCGCTGCGGTCGGTGGAGGTTGTGCAGGTCTCCACGCCGGACCCGGTCGAGGTTCCGGAGTCGTTCCGGCGCGCGGATGGCGGGTCGATCTACCGGCGCGCGAACGCGGAGCGGTACGCGACGGCCGCGCATCTGGCCGCGGAGCAGCGGGTGTCCGCCCGGATGGCCGCCCCGCTGGCCGGTGCGGTGACCGCGGACAGCGACGGGCTGGACGTGGAGGCACTGCGGTCGCGGCTGGCCGCGGCCGGCCTGTCCGGTGACCAGGTCGACGCAGTGGCCGGGATCATCGGGTCCGGCCGTCTCGGTGACTGCCTGGTCGGCCCCGCCGGGACCGGGAAGTCCCGCACGGTCGGTGAGCTCGCCCGGGTGTGGGCAGAGCACGCCGATGGCCGCGTGCTCGGTCTCGCCACGTCGCAGATCGCGACGCAGAACTTGGCCGGGGATGGCCTGGAAGCGCTCAACACGACCCGGTTCCTCAACGGCTTCACCGCGGACGAGGCGGGGGAGGTCCGTGACCGGCTCACCGGCCGGGACCTGGTGATCGTCGACGAGGCCGGGATGTCGTCGACGCAGGAGCTGGACCGGATCGTCGAGCTGTGCTCCGCCGCGGGGGCGAAGGTGGTCCTGACCGGTGACCATCACCAGCTCGACGCGGTCGGTGCCGGTGGCCTGTTCCGGCAGGTGATCGCCGAGCGCGGCGCGTACGAACTGCACGAGGTGCACCGGTTCCGCGCCGAGTGGGAGCGCGAGGCGAGCTTGAAGCTGCGCGGCGGGGACCCGTCCGCGTTCGACGCCTACAACGACCGTGGCCGCGTGCACGCGGGCACGTGGGAGGAGATGCAGGCCCTCGCCGCCGAGCGGTATCTGTCGGACGTCCTGGACGGCAAGGACACGCTGCTCATCACCGGCACCAATGAGGGGGCGGGGGAGCTGTCGGCGTCGATCCGGGACCGGTTGATCGAGCTGGGGCGGGTCGAGGAGGCTCCGGTCGCCTACGTGCGCGGCGCCAAGGGAAAGCAGGAGGTGTCGGTCGGGGACCGGGTGCAGGCACGGCTCAACGACTACCGTGCCCGCGTCGACCGTGGCCCGGGCGCGGCCGTGGAGCCGGACCCGGTGACGAACCGGGCGCTCTACACGGTGGTCGGGCGGCACGCGGAGTCCGGGGCGCTGCTCGTCCGGGACCAGGGCGGCGCGACCGCGCATCTGCTGCCGGGCTACGTGCGGGAGCACGTGACGTTGGCCTACGCGGTGACCGAGCACGCCAGCCAGGGCGTCACGGTGCAGCGCGGGCACTACCTGCCCGACCGGGATGCGACCCGGGAGGGCGCGTACCCCGGTCTCACCCGTGGTGCGGAGGAGAACCACGTCTACCTGCCCGCGGTGCGGGCGGCGGACGAGCACGACCCGGAGCGGGTCGAGGAGTCCGCGCGGGAGTGCTTCACCGGCATCTACACCGCCAGCTCGGCGCAGCGCAGCGCGACGGACACGCTGCGCGAGGGGCAGCGGGCCGCGGGCTCGTTCGCGATGGCGGCCGCGACGCTGGACGCGGTGTCCGATGACCACGCCCGCGGCCGGTACGGCGCGGTGCTGGCCGAGGTGCTCGGCCCGGACGCCGCGGCCGCGGCCGCCGACGACCGGGCGGCGTACGGCCGGTTGTTGCAGGCGACGCGGGAGGCGGAGATCGCGGGGCACGACCCGGCCGCGGTGCTGGCCGAGGCGGTCGGGGTGCGCGGCCTGGACACCGCCGAGAGTGTGCCGGACGTCGTCCGGTGGCGGCTCCGGCAGCTGACCGAGGCCCGGGTTCCGGAGCGGGCCGTGGACCCGGCGGACTGGACGACGCGGGTACCGGCCCCGGACGGGACCGAGGCCGGGCAGTACGTCGCGGACCTGGCCGCGGCGGCGACCGAGCGTCAGACCCGGTTGGGTCGACAGCTCGCCGAGGAGCCGACCGGGTGGGCGTTGAGCCAGCTCGGCGACGTCCCGGAGGTTGGGCAGGTCGCCGAGCGGGCCGCGTGGGAGCGGTCCGCGGGTGCGGTGGCCGCGTACCGGGAGATGGAGCGGGTACCGGCCGATCAGGAGTCGATCGGTGCGGCGCCGTCGCGGGAGTTCCCGCTCCGGCGGGCGTTGTGGCAGTCCGCGCGGGACGCGCTCGGCCCGGTCCCGGACGATGTGGTCGACCACCGT